>NZ_JAUIYO010000029.1:0-12537 GCF_044891285.1 Bacillus lumedeiriae | reverse complement strand
CGGCTTGTGCCATTAACCGTGAACAGCAAGTCGGTT
Organism: Bacillus lumedeiriae; assembly: GCF_044891285.1. Classification (NCBI taxonomy): domain Bacteria; kingdom Bacillati; phylum Bacillota; class Bacilli; order Caryophanales; family Bacillaceae; genus Bacillus; species Bacillus lumedeiriae. The sequence goes on along the minus strand of NZ_JAUIYO010000029.1, from coordinate 12,501 downwards.
CATTAGAAGTCGGCAAACAAGCGGACGTTGTGTTATGGAATGTGAAGACGTATCAAGAACTGCAATACTTATTTGGCGTGAACCACGTCAAGTCTGTATGGAAAAAAGGCATCCAAGTAGTGAACGGATGCGAAAGATCCTCGGCTGCAAGTGAAAGTGTAGTTGCAAAATAAAGATAAAAGAGAAGAAGGTAATCACAAAGGCTTGGTCTTTGCGATTACCTTCTTTTTTTAGTGAATGGAAGCTGTAAACAGAATTTTCCGGTTCGGATATGTTATTTCTATCCTTTGTATTCAGCGGTATAAGTGAGTACGTTCATTTTCTCTTCAGGATGATGGTAAGTAAAATAGCTTCCCGGATCTTCTGTATATCCTGCTTTCTCCTGTTTCGTCATAATCAGACTGTTATGTTTAAAGCCCTCTTCTAAATAATTAAGGCTAAGTGCGTCAGGGTGTGGGGCGGGGTAAGCAGATTGTATGTTTTTTAATGATTTCGCATTGAAATTATAATAGCAAAAATTTCCTATTATTTTAGAAGTGTCTTTTAAATAAGGCTGCAGAATGGTAATCGGTGACTCGTCGTAGATCACTGAAAATTGAGTAAACGAAGTGCTGTCAATGAAAAAGTCAATCGACTGTTCAGTTAATGGCAGCCGAAGGTCACTATTAACAATATACAAAACAGTTAAATTTGCATTGTGCTTTTCGATCCTTTTCTTTAATGTTTTAATGATTTCAACAGAGTGACATGTAAATACGTAATAAGTATTTTCAGGAAGAGAAGATAAATATTTAGGCAAAAGCATAGAAACTTCGATGTTTGTCTCAACAATTACCTTGTTTTCCAAGGAATGAGGCAAAAGTTCTTTAATCATCCACATTTTACCCTTCTCCAATAAATCGATAAAACCTGTAGTCCATCTCCCTAGATCAATGTTGTAAATAGAGTAGGAATTGGGAGAAGAGCGAATCTGTTCGGTTAAAAGAATCCCTTCTTTAATTGCTGCCTGGTATCCACAGACACAAGAGAGGTTTCCTTCATAAATATACTGTCCGTGCATCGAGGCATCTTTCATGTTTAACAACTGCCAGCAGTGTGGACAGCGAAACAGTGATACGAAAAATAGCGGTACACCTGTTGTGAAATCATCTGGCGGCAGGTGTATAATTGAATGGATTTTTTCATCAATTGAACGAATCAAATTCGAAAGCTGTTTTTTTTCTGCAATCAAATCTGCTTTTTTTTCTAGAAGCAGATTTGTAAAATAACTTGCCTCTTCATTGTGACCGCTATTCGTTAAACGTTTAAGAGATAGTATCTTATGAATCTCTTTTAGCGAAAAGCGAAGCTGCTTGAGCTCATGAATGAATGCCATGTCCTCTAGACATAGTTGATTCATATAGTATTGCGTTTTTTCTTTTTCAGGGAGTAAAAGCCCCAATTCAATATAATATCTAACAGTATCGATCGATACATCGAATTTTTTAGCGAAACTACCGATTTTCATGCGACTGCCCCTCTCGATGAATGTTCCGAATAAATATGGAGTTAACTCCATGTTTTTGTCGCAAATTTGATTAAAATGCTTATTGACGTCATGTTGACTCGATTTAATAAACTAATTATACAGAAAAGTTAAAACAATTTGAACTGTCAATATGCGGTTGGGGGAGGCTGTTATTATGGCAACAGAACAAGTTTCATTAAAAGAGGAAGTTATTACGTGGAGACGCCACTTGCATGAAAATCCCGAATTGTCCTTTCAAGAAGTCCAGACTTCTGAATACGTTTACAATCATTTAAAGAGTTTTCCTGGATTGGAAGTAACGAGACCGACAAAAACAAGCGTTTTGGCCGTACTTAAAGGATCCAAAAAGTTCTCAGGAAAACAACCAGTTATTGCTTTTCGGGCAGATATGGATGCGCTTCCAATTCAAGAAGAAGCGGATATCGAATTTCCTTCTAAAAACCCGGGAGTGATGCATGCGTGTGGTCATGACGCACATACATCGATGTTATTAGGAGCCGCCAAAGCACTTTCTGATAAAAAGGACGAGATTTGCGGGGAAATCCGATTCATCTTTCAGCACGCCGAAGAAATGCCGCCAGGAGGCGCAGTCGAACTTGTCGAACAAGGTGTGATTGATGGTGTGGATTATGCGTTTGCTCTTCACGTTACTCCGTATGAATCATCAGGAACGATTTGTATGAGAGAAGGAGTACTCTGTGCTTCCAATGATGATTTTGAGATCAAAGTGATTGGTCATGGCGGACATGCTTCGACACCTGAATTAACGATTGATCCCATTATGGTTGGAGTCGAAATCGCGAGCAACATCCAGCAGATTGTTTCTAGAAAACTGCCGGCTCTTCAGTCACCGGTTATTTCTATCACGAAGTTTAATGGAGGAAGTGCATTAAATATTATTCCAGACACAATTGAACTCGGCGGAACGATTCGTTCGTTAGACCCTGAAATCCGTGTGAAAGCGAAAGGCTTTGTGAATCAGATTGTCAAAGGTATTACAGAAACGCACGGTGCCAGTTATGAGATTGTTTGGCATGAAGGATATGCAAGCGTTGTGAATGACAAAGAGGCTGTCCGCATTACGAGAGAGGTTGCGGAAAGTATCGTCGGTAAAGAGAATGTGATTCATGTGGAAGAACCTTTGTTCGGAGGAGAGGACTTTTCGGCATTTTCTCAAAAAGTACCTGCCTCTATGCAATTTATCGGTGTTCATAATGAGAAGTTTGGAAAAGCTTATCCACTGCATCATCCTAAATTTAAAATCGATGAGGGAGCTTTGCAGTATGGTGTAGATTATTTCGTAGGAATTGCGACAAAACTATGCTGTAAGTAAGTCCAGTAAAAAGGCGTCCTCTATGAGAAGAAAAGACAACTATGCCCTAGACACCCAGCATCCTCATCATTGTAAGCGCTTTAACGTAGTAGAGAAATAGCAACTGAAAAAAACGAAAAAGGGGAAAAGATACGAATGCTGAAAGACCCGGTTATTGCCACTACACTCATCCTATTATTAATAGTTGCTGGAGAAGTCATTTCCATTAAAACAAAGGCGCGGGTGCCTATGCTGGCCGTTGCTCTATTCGGATATTTGGTGCTTATTTGGTTAGGTGTTTTTCCGAAAGACCTTTTGGACAATTCCACGCTTGCCACACTTGGTGCGTTGATGTTTGCTCCTTTAGTTGTTCATATGGGAACGCTTATTCCAATAAAGATGATCAAACAGCAATATAAATCAGTCATTATTGCGTTAATTGGTATTACGATTTCAACGGTTACGATCCTTCTTGTTGTTTCGCCGATTTTTGGATATAAAGTTGCAGCATCTGCTACGGGACCGATCAGCGGCGGGGTCATTGCTTTTCTTATTACGTCGGATAAATTACGTGAATTGGGCCTAGCCTCTCTTATTACTATTCCAGCTCTCGTTCTCGGGTTGCAAACCTTAGTTGGACTGCCGCTGTCAACATTTTTCCTTCGTCGTTATGCGAGAAAGCTTCTTGAGGCCGGCGGTCATAAGAAATACATTGCAGCTGCAAGTGAAACGGCACTTGCCGCAAAAGCTTCGAAAGAAGAAGAGGTTGAAGAGAAAAGTAAACATTGGCTTCCAGAAAAATACGCTACGGCTCCAATTTTAATGTTTCAATTATTTGTCGGTGGATCGTTAGCTGTCATTCTAGGTAAGTTAACAGGAATTAACTACGGTCTTTGGTCGTTAGTAATCGGTTTAGTTGGAACATATATCGGCTTTTATCGCCAAAGCATGTTAGAAAAGTCCAACTCGTTTGGCATTGTTATGCTCGGTATTGTGTTTTCTGTTATTTCATCCATGAATGGAGTTACTTTTGACATGCTAATCAAGTATTTCCCAGCGGTTCTAACCATTTTGGCTATCGGTTCCATTGGAATTATTCTTGGCGGAATCATCGGTTCTAAATTAGTTAGATGGGATATGAATAAAGGAATTCCGGTAGCATTGACAGCTATGTTTGGATTTCCAGGTGATTATATCGTTTGTGAAGAAGTGAGCCGCAGTGTTGGAAAGACAAAAGAGGAAGAAGAGTACATTTTCAATGAAATTTTGTCCCCGATGTTAGTTGGAGGATTTACAACAGTAACGACTGCATCTATTGTTATTGCCACCGTTGTGATGGGTACACTTTAATATAAAGAAACGGCTGTCCTAAAATTAGTGAAAACTAATGGCGGGGCAGCCTTATCTTTTTTGTCTTTATGTAAAAAATAAAATGAGTTTCCTGATGTTCGTTTTTATGTAATGAAATTAGCTCTTGCCAAATTTTTACCTATAGTATAACTTTTTGTATGATTGAACCGAGGTATATAGAAGGGAGTTTTTATGAGAAGAATTTTAGGTAGTTTAACTGCTTTTCTTATTATATTTGCCTTCGTTTGTCATGCTTCAGCCCAATCTTTGACAGACATAGACAATCACTGGGCGAAAAAGCAAATCGAAGAGCTTATAGACCAGGGGGTCATCTTCGGGTATGAGGACGGCACTTTTCGGCCGTATGCCCAAGTGACAAGAGGGCAGTTTTTAGCTTATTTAGTAAGGGCGCTGGACTTGCCGGCAGGTGATTCTGCTTTTCCGGATGTACCGGCTGGCAGCCGTCTTTATGAGGACATTGCAGCCGCTAAAAAAGCTGGACTCATACAAGGAAATAATGGTTTGGCATTTGCAGATAAGCCGGTAACAAGAGCTGATGTCGCCGTAATGCTTAACCGTGCGATGCAATTGAAAGGGAATTATACGGAGCGGAAGCCGGTAACGTTTACGGATGCCTCGAAAATTGGAAAGTATGCTTATGAGTCTGTGGAGCGGATGAGTTATTATGGCTTGATTTATGGGACGGCTCATAACACATTTGAGCCGCTTAAAGCAGCGACACGGTGGGAATCAGCTGTATTTATACATCGGATGATGGAGAAGCTGGATCTTTTGAACGGCAATGACGTTCCAGTTCAAGGGCCGGGAATTGAAGGTCATCAGGAAGTAACTGTACCTGTAAATGATCATCAGTCGATCAAAGTTCGAATGAATACAAAAAATGTGCCGCTCACATATGAGAAAGAAGCAACAGAGAAGCATATTTTATCGACCGATTATCATTACTATTATCACATGGGCATTGCATCAAAACCGCTCGGTTCATTACGGGTCACGCTGCGGAAGCTCGATAATGGCGACACGTTCATTTTTACAAAATTTCTTCATAATGGCGATGATGCATATTCCGCTTCTATCATTGTACCGTTTGAACAGGCTGACAACTATTCCATGGCGAAATATGATTCCTTTGGGAGTGTGAACCAATCACATGATGGAATATTCGGTGTGGATGAAACCTCTCATCCTGTCGGTATTTTATCAGTGAAAAATGGCTCGGCAATCCAGAATGAAATAATGGTAGGAAAAAACTACATTTCTGTTCAGGAGCAGATGGACTACTCAAAAGATCAGCGTTCGGTCATTCGAAAGTTATTAGATGAGCGGGAAAGCTATGAAGTTGTCACAGATGCGTTAAAGCACACGGTTACCGCGCAGGTGAATGTAGAGGTGCGGGAAAAGGCGATCTCTGAATCATGGCTGCTGCTTTCTGAAAAGCCGCTGTTTGCAAAGGAAAAGAATCGAGATGAATGGTTTAAGAGAACGATCATTGAATACACTTCTATTAACAACTGGCTGACAGCTGATGGGGCGTACACAAAGCTTCCGTGGTCGATTGAACCTGCCCGGCAAATGGGGTATGGACGCAACGTGGGCCGCTTGCAAGGGGGAGTGTATTTAACAGTCTATAACGAGAACAAAGAGCGTTATTTTCGAGATCTTGTCGTCAATTCCCTTACCGATCTTGATGTTCTTTCGGGCGGGGAATTGACAGCTGGAAAGAATCCCATCTTTGAAACAGAGTATACGAGTTCGAGGCTGAAAAGTGATTATGGCTTAACGGCTCCTTACATTGATACACGTCATAATGAAAATGCGGCGCTGTTTTTAAAGAATATAGCGGAGGCTTTATCGATTTCGCAGCTTAAAGGAGCCAACTTGCGCTATGCCGATTTTCTCGTATCGCAGAAAGAGCTCGGTAATGTGATTCCAGTCACAGCATCAAGCTATTTAATTGCTGATTATTATGCACCGGGTAATCAGAAGGCAAAAACGCATGCCTCACTAAATCATGCACTCGGTGAAATGCGTTTCTTGCTGGAATCATATAAACAAACGAAGAACACGGCGTATTTAACAACAGCCCGTCAGGTTAAAGCGGGGATTGAAAACCTCTATCCGCTCTGGGTAAGAACAAATGGCGATCTTTGGTATCAGGTTAACAGTGGTCATACATTCGATGGCAAGGATTATGAAAACTTAACACTGATGGACTTGCTGTTAAGCCAAGATGTATTTGCTGAAACAGGCATTGCACGCAGTGAAACGTTTGATAAAATGATTCGTACGAAAACGAAATACCTCGTTGATCACAACATTAAGATCATTCCAGCTGTCGTTAAGCTTCTTCACGAACAAGGGTTCACTGATCTTTTACAAGAGGTTTATGCTGCGAGCACTGAGAAAATAGATCTTGATGAACGTCCGAAAGATACGCTTGATTTGCTAGCCGAATAACAGGGGAAGCAGCATGTAGATCTTGTTCGCTTCACTTATGGGTCATTCAGTGTATCGATTTAAAAATGGCTGCCTGCGAGTTAGTGATTCACTGACTTTCAGACAGTCATTTTTTATTCTGAATAAAGCGGAAAACCTTGCTCTAACACGTTGCATCATTTAATATATAATTAACAAAAATGGAAGGGTGAACCTGGAACAATGATCAATTAATCCTATTTTTTAAGAAAAAACACGTTAAATAGGCGAACTTTTTTCTAAATAGGATTAGTCTGTACATCTATATACAAACGAATAAGATCATTGCGTCTCTTCTATTAGAGATATTATTTGGCAGTTTGAGATTGTATTGTACTCCCTCCTGTTTAGAAAACTCTCAGGAGGTTTTTATTTTGGAAAAAAACAGTACAGGTAAGGTAAGTAATGAGGAGATACCGCAGTCAGCTAACTTGTTTCGTAACCGTGTTTTTCAGGCGATTATTATTTCCGGTTTGTTTTTACAAATAGGGATATGGGTGCGAAATTTTGCTGTATTGCTATTTGTAATGGAACATACCAATGGTGATCCGTTTGCAATTTCGATGATTTCTGTGGCAGAGTTTGCACCAATTTTTATTTTTTCATTTATTGGCGGAACGTTCGCTGATCGCTGGAGTCCGAAGAGAACAATGGTATGGTGTGATATTTTAAGTGCATTTTCTGTATTTGCCGTACTCGTCACTCTTCTATTCGGAACGTGGAAAGTAGTGTTTTTCGCTACATTAATTTCCGCGATCCTTTCGCAATTTTCTCAGCCTTCGGGCATGAAGTTATTTAAAATGCATTTGCCTGAACAACAAATGCAGGCTGGGATGTCAGTTTATCAAACTGTATTTGCCGTGTTTATGGTGTTGGGCCCTATTCTTGGTACATTTGCTTTTCAATCTTTTGGCATTCATGTTTCCATTACTATTACAGGTATCGCCTTTTTACTTTCAGCTGCAGCGCTGGCCTGCCTGCCTAAAGATCGTAAAATGGAAGAGGAAACGTCCAAGACAACATTGTTACAGGAAATGAAAAGTGGCATTAAATATGTTTTGAGAAAGAAAGAGTTAAGCCTGTTAGGTTTCTGTTTTATGGCAGCGGGACTTGGACTTGGCTTCATTCAGCCGCTTTCGATTTTTCTTGTAACTGAACAATTAGGTCTGCCAAAAGAAAACCTTCAATGGCTGTTTATGGTTAATGGCATTGGAATGATTATAGGTGGAGCGGGTGTGATGGTTCTTGCCAAAACAGCGGCTCCCCAGAGGCTGTTGGTATTCGGTATGCTTGTGAATGCCCTTGGCATAGCTGTGATGGGGTTATCAACAAATCTTTGGCTTACCTTAACAGCAGAGTTTTTTAACGGACTCATGCTGCCTTGTATTCAGATCGGCATCAATACGATGATTTTGCAAAGAACAGAAGGAGCTTTCATCGGTAGAGTGAATGGAATTTTAAGTCCGCTATTTACAGGTTCAATGGTATTAACGATGAGTATTGCAGGAGTTTTGAAAGAGCAATTGTCATTGGCTATTATTTTTGAATCCGCGGCAGCTATGTTTATTGTTGGCATGATCTTTATTTTGCCGTTGTACAATATGAAAGCGGAAGCGAAGCCGGGCGTCCCGAGTTCAGAGGATGAAAGGTGAATAAATAGTTGTTTTAGAATAGAAAGGAGCAAGCCCAAAGTTAACGTAAACCGACTAGGGATTGCTCCTTTTTGTTATTTATGTACAGCTTCTTAATAATGAAGCTGTTTTACCCGCGCTGTGTAGAAACGGTAAAGGACAAAGGCGATCAAGGATAGTACGATTCCTGAAATGTACGGGAGACCAATAGTGATAGAAAACAACCAGCCTCCTACTGGAGGACCGATGATTCTGCCAAGCGAATCAAAGGAAGAAAGAAATCCAGTCGCGCTGCCATGACCGCTTGTTGTTGTTTTTGTAATCAAAGCAGAGATGCTTGGACGAATCATGCCATTTCCGATGCCGAAGATTGTTAAGAAAATAGCGGCTGTCGTAAAATTTTCAACGAGTAAAATTAAACCGAAGCCGATGGCGGAAATGAGGATACCGGCTTGGATGACCCGTCCTTCGCCAAACTTTTTTGTCAGTCTGCCGATTAAACCGCCCTGGACAAAGGCGCTGGCAAGTCCCATAATCATAAAAATATAGCCTAGATTGATCGTTCCGAGTCCCGCTTTTTCGGCAGCGTAGTAAGCAAATGTTGCTTCTAAGCCCGCTAAAGATAATGAAATGAATAATTGTAGAATAAATAGCGTAGATACCGGGCCGTTGAATGAGTCACGGAGCGACGTTTTCTTTGTCTGCTGCTGGTTCCTCTTTTCTTCTGTTAATGATTCTTTTAGAAGAAAAAAGACGAGGAATAACGTTAAAACGGAAGAAGTCCCGGCGATGTAAAATGGCATATTTAAACTCATTTTCGAAAAGATCCCGCCGATTGCTGGCCCGAAAATAAAACCTAGGCCAGTAGCTGCCCCGACAATCCCCATTCCTTTTCCACGGTCCTCCGAGGTTGTAATATCAGCAACATATGCCATAACCGTCGGCATATTAGCGGCAGATAAGAAGCCTCCGATAATTCTCGCTGCAAACAGCATCCAAAGGGAAGATGACAGCCCCATCAAGAAAAAGGAAAGCCCAAGCCCGAAGATACCAATCATAATGACCGGTTTTCGGCCAATGCGGTCAGAAATCCGTCCCCATACTGGCGCGAAAAGAAGCTGCATCAACGAATAGACGGCCATAAGCAGTCCTAATTGTGTAGGAGAAGCCCCGATATTTTCTGCATAAAACGGCAGGACGGGAATAATGATCCCGAAGCCGACCATTACGAGAAACATAACCAAAAATAAGATAGGCAATGCTTTTTTTGTTTCTAGCATGATATTCACTTCCGTTTCCAGTGGTTGATTATTTTTATAAATGAGATCATCGTGGATAGAACCGTTAACCCCACTAGTTTAGCAACAAAATACAGAAAAGGAAACAGACAGTATTTGTGGTAATTGTGATGTTTCTTGATAAAGGGAAGATACTATGTGTATAAGTCTTTTCCAGGCAATAAGTTGCAGTACTTATTGCTTTTAGAATATTTGTTATATTGTGAATATTTTTAATCTGTTTACATAAACACCCTTATTTTGAAAAAAGATCATGTAATAATAACTCCATAGTCTTTACGGTATTGTGTGACTGCTGGCTGAGGTAGAAGAAATAAAAGAGACATGCTTCATATGTGAAGAAGGGAGAGGGAGGTTGATAGTTTCACATACATAGCCTATAGCCTCATTCGGTGGAAGTGTTATAAGCAGCGGGAGTATGTGAGATGTTTAGAGGAAGGTCAAGGAGTGCGCCGAAAGAAGGGATGAAAAGTAAGTGGTATTTTTGTTGCGTTTTATTCTCCATATGCTTTTCGGAAACCAGCTGTTAAATTTCTTACATGTGAGAGCGGACAGGCATTAGTCACAGTACCTATAAAGGCAGCCGATTTTAGCTTCTATGTTCAATGCAGACAAATGAAAGTATTCGAATGATTTCATGTGAAATGATGAAGGGGAGGGTGTTTATATGTTTAAAAGAAAGACTTTAGTTTCTTCCACGGTGGCTGTGGTGACGTTGTCAGCGATGTTTGGTTTGCATCAAACAGGGGTGGCTTCTTCTGCAAAGGAGCAAGAAAAAGAGACAGCAACTGCTGTGAATGTAAAAGCAGCGCCGCCTGCAGCTGGACAAATGGACCCTACTACGTTTACTCCTTATTTTGGACAAAGCTACAAGCAGTCTGAACAAGTCAAAGCGTTATATCCGAATCCCGGTGTTACATTCGATACTCCCGCATTTAAAGAAGGAAAAACAAATTTCACAACGCAAGAGGAAATGATGCAGTTCTTGAAAGAGTTAGATAGTCAAAGTGAGCTAATGAAGATGGAAACTACCGTGCGCTCGCTTGAGGGACGTGAGATGCCAGTCCTTATTTTTACAACAAGTGAAAGTGAACATTCAGCTGATTTTAAACGTAAGCCAACCGTTTGGATGGAGGCTCAAATTCATGGAAATGAGCCAGCTGCGGGCGAGTCAGCTTTAGCGACAGCACAACGATTGGCCTTAGGTGAACTTGGCCGGGAAGTACTGAAAAATATCAACGTTGTCATGGTGCCGCGAAAGAATCCAGACGGTTCTTACTACTTCCAACGCCAGAATGCAAAGAAGCTGGATGCTAACCGTGATCATATGAAGTTTGAAGTAAAGGAAATTAGAGAGATCACCAAAGTGTTCAATCGATTTAAGCCAGAGGTAACCATTGCACTGCATGAGGAAGGGGTTAAACCGAGTGCGTACTCTGATGTTGGAGAACAAGGAGCGCTGGCATACAATGATATTACTATGGCGAAGCAGTATAACTTAAATACTCCGAAATCGATCTTTAAAAAGACGGATGATTGGTTGATTAATAGTGCTCATAGCGATCTGGCGAAAAGCGGTTATCGTTCCGGTACGTATCTCGTGCCTGAGCGTTCTAAAGATGGTGAATACATTGTATGGGAAGTAGGAACAGAGCCTCGTTTCGAAACGACTTTTCAAGGTCTTCAGCCAGCCTTTTCTTTATTTGTAGAAAGCCGGGGGATAGGGATTGGCAAAGAAAACTTTGAACGTAGAGTGGCTGCGCAAGTGGCTGCCCAAACTAGCTTATTGCAGACAACTGCCAATCGGGCAAAACAAATAAAAGCTACTGTAGAAGCCGCGAGAGAAGAGGTTGTAAAAAAAGGTGAAACGGTAAAGGATAACGATAAAATCGTTATCAACAGCACAACGAAGGAACTACCTGGAAAAAACAAAGTTAAAGTCGTTGATATCGCTAAAGGAGAAGTTGTAGAAATACCAGTCAAGTACCATAGCTTAGATAAGGGAGTTCCGACTCTAGAAAGAATCCGTCCGAATGCATATATTTTGCCTCCGGCTTATCACGAAATTGCTGAAAAATTACAAATAGCGGGCATTAAAGTAAGTAAATTGAAAGAGGCGGAAGTTATTAATGTAGATCGCTATAAAGTTACTGAACAAAAAGTAGATGAACGTTATTATGAAGGACATTTATTAAATCACGTTAAAACAGAAATAAAAGAAAAAGAATATTTCTTCCCGAAAGGAAGCTACGTTTTCCAAATGAACCAGCCTGCCGCTAACCTTATTGCAGAGGCGTTTGAACCTGAGGCGGTAGATAGCTATGTTACATTTAACTTTATACCTGCCAATCTTGGTGATGAACTACCGATTTATCGATACATGCAGGATAAGAAACTTAATGTAGAGACTGTGACACAGTAAAAGGAAAGGTAAGAGCAAAAAGTGCGAAGAGATGTTTCGCACTTTTTGCTTTTATTACAGATCAATTTCACAGAAAGCCAGCTCCTGAAGCGAAAGTCAGTAGGCCAGTTTGGCTTAGATATTTTTAAAGTGCTGATGCCTCTAATTAAAAAGGCTTCGAACTTGGGCGGATATTTTTTCGGGAAAATAGTTGACTTAATGTTTGGGATCATGGTATATTGAATACCTGCCGCTGAATACGGCGGTTTTAAAAAAACTTTTTAAAAAAAGATTAAAAAAGAGATTGACTTTTAGACTTTTAAAGTGGTATGATTAAATCCTGTCGTTGAAAAAGACGGATGAAATTGATCTTTGAAAACTGAACAAAATACATGCCAGTAAGTTAATTCTTATTTAAAACAATTGAGCAAGTCAAACATCTTTTTGGAGAGTTTGATCCTGGCTCAGGACGAACGCTGGCGGCG
>NZ_JAUIYO010000028.1:0-12604 GCF_044891285.1 Bacillus lumedeiriae | reverse complement strand
AAACAAAGCTGCTTCTCAAGCAAGTGTTCATGCGAGCAAGACAGCTAAAGCAAAAGCTTCAGCACATTCAGCAGTAGTAACTAAATCAGGAACACCTGCAGAGGAAACACCGGATGCAGTAACTGAAGAAACAGAAGCAGTTAAAGCTGAAAGAGCGATTGAGAAAAAGGTAAATGTATCTGCGGCCAACAAATTCAATTCTCAAGCGAATGAACGAGCAAGTGAAGAAGCCAAAGAAAAGGCATCTCTAAAATCAGCTGTTCTTGCAACTGAGGTTAAAGTGGCTGCAACGGCAAAAACAGAGTTTACAGTAGAATAATTGTTTTTAAGAGGATAAAAGATCTCTTCATAAAAACTACTTATTGGAGAGGGTCTTCCATCAGTTTATTGAACTGGTGGAAGGCTTTTTTGTATGAAAATGTTTGTTTTAGTTAGCTGATCTATCTAATCTGTTATAACTGTGTCCTATAAATACATAATATGTACATTTAGAAAGATATTAGGTATAAGAACAGTGATGAGAGGTATATCAGGTATGTACAGGATTCTTATTTTCACGCTCATATTATCGATTCTTTTTCCATTCAACCCGTTGGCAGCTGAAGAGAAACATGTAAAGGCAGGATTTATAAGGGACAGGGATTTGTGGACTTTTATAAACAATGAGGAGAAACAAATTACACATACCGGTAAAGTGTTTGCTAAACCGAAGTGGTCGCGTGACGGTAAGTGGATACTGTATCAAAATGAAGCGCCTGCCCAGTACGAAAATCATGGGGTACAGACGGAGGTGTGGGTTTATAATGTAGAAACGGGGGAAAAGAAAAAGGTTTTCTACAATGGATCTTCTCCAATGTGGGCGCCGCACAAAAATGTGATTGCTTTTAGGGATGGTGGTATTTTAAACATCTCAGATTTCGCACAGTTCTATAACGTGGCAGTTGGGGTGAATAGTTATACATGGCTGCCTAATGGAAGTGGGTTCTTACTTTCATCAGCTGGTGTTCTTCGGCCTGATGGATGGACAAGTGCTATATTATTTACGAAAAAGGTGAATGATCATTATAAGGATATTCCTTTATTTGGCGGCGTGGATCACTTCTTTACTCTTCCGAAAGAGGTTGGCATCAATAACAAAATTATTGCGGTTTATGCTGACAAGTTTAACTTCTCATCTAGCGGAAAATGGATTTCCTTTATCGTTTCACCGACTGCTTCCTGGTCGATGGACAGCAACATGCTGTGTGTCATATCTAGCGATGGAAAGGACTTTGAAGTGTTGGATGAGGTGATCTTTGAAGTGGGGGAGCCTAAATGGGCACCGTCCAGTGATACACTGGCCTTTATTGCCGGTGGCGGAAGGCTTGTTTTTGGTTTTAAAAATAAGCATTTAAAAACGCGGGAAATGCCTGTATCGGGATCGTACACACCTTCAAATTATGCTGAGCTTGATTTTGACTGGGTAACGGATCAATCGATCGTGACTTCGAGAATGGCTGAAAAAGAGTGGTCAAATGATTTTAGCAAACATCCATTGCCTTCACTTTATTCCATTAATACCGAGACAAATCGTCAAGTTAAAATAACACAGCCGCCTAAAGGCTATGGCGATTACAATCCTCAATATGTAAAGTCTATTGACAAGCTCGTTTGGTTAAGAGGAACGTCTATTACCGATCAAAATAGAACCCTTTGGAAAGCTAAACCCGATGGCATAGAGGCAGAAGAATGGATCAAAAATGTAGATGGTATTGCATTCTATTAAAGTAATGAATAGTTGTCTCTTTCTCCATTATTTTGAACTTTTCAATTTCCCGAAGAGGTACATTCTGTTTAATTTTTCGATCAACAATTCTGTATTTTTGTCTGCAGAAGTCACTCTCCAATTTGGTATATACTAACTAGGCGGTTGTATGGAAAGGGGGAGGTACCATAAATACACGTGCTTATGAGGTGGCAGATATTTTAGATGTTTGTATATTTGCCGGTGAATTGATGTTAAAGAATGGAGCGGAGACGTACCGTGTGGAGGATACGGTTACACGTATGGCCCGCAGCTATCATATGGCGCGTGTCAATGTATACGTGACGCCGACAGCGATCATCATGACGATGCGGGGGGAAGAAGAAATTGTAGATCATACAGAGCTTCTTCGCATCACAGATCGGACTACTGATTTACATAAGTTGTCGCTCGTTAATGAGGTGTCCAGGCAAGTTGCCAGTCATGACATCCCTTTAGAAATAGTGAAACAAAAGTTACAGGACATTAATCAATCCACTCCCATCTATCCATATTGGGTGCAGCTTTTGGCAGCTGCTTTAGGGAGCGGCTGCTTTATGATCCTCTTTAATGGCACATGGCGGGATTTTTTACCGGCATTTATTGTAGGTGGAGGAGGATACGCCGTTTTCTTAAAGGTGCAGCAGCTCGTGAATGTTAAATTTTTCTCCGAGGTGCTTGCATCCTTTGTGATTGGGCTTGCAGCTGTGTTCTTAATTGCCATTGGTTTGGGAAAAGAATTAGATAAAATTATTATCGGTTCGGTTATGCCATTAGTTCCTGGAATGGCGATTACAAATGCGGTCCGGGATTTAATGGCCGGTCATCTAGTGTCAGGGGTATCGCGAGGAGTAGAAGCGCTATTGACGGCAGCCGCTATTGGTTCCGGGATTGCCGTTGTACTCACCTTTTTGTGAAGCGGGGATGTGTATGTGGATAGATATTTTAAAACCATTAGAGCCGCTCGTTATGAGTTTTGTTGCGGCGGCGGCATTTGGCATTATTTATAATGTTCCACGTGTGACAGTGTGGGCCGGCGGATTTGCTGGCATGATTGGCTGGATAGTCTATAAGGGGTTGTCTTCTGAAGGGCGCTTAGATTCTGTGTTTGCTACTATTGCGGCAACCTTTGTTGTCGCGATGATTTGTCAACACTTTGCCCGTCGTTATAAGATGCCTGTCATCGTTTTTAGCATTGCCGGTATTATTCCGATGGTTCCCGGCGGTACAGCTTACAATGCGATGAGGGAATTCGTAGAGAACAATCACGGTTTGGCCTTGCAGTATGCTTCTGAAGCCTGCTTAGTTTCTGGTGCCATCGCGTTTGGTTTATTATTAGGCGGTGTGTTTACACAAATCATTAAAAAGCAATCGGAACCAACGATGCGTTGAAATGATAGGCAGAAATGATGTTTCAGTCAATCCTGGAAAAAGATTTACTTTTATGCATGATTTCTTTGTTTTATGAGAAATAATAAAACAAAGGAGGTCGGAAAATGGGATATAAAACTGTTATTTCTTCACTTTTGATTATAGGTATGCTTCAAGGATGTAATGCGAATGATAAAGACCATGTTTCATCACCTCCTAAAAATGCACCAGTCGAAAAAGAGAATAATACTGCTAACCAAAAGAATGCGGGAAGAAACAAAGAGGATTTATTTAATTTCACAAGTTTTGATCTAGACGTTGATTACAATAATAAGCAATCATATGATGTTGATTATGAAAATGAGCCAGAGGCCATGGATGCTAAAATTGAAGATACAGTGACTAATAATACTTTAAGAGGGAATGAGGCTTTTGACCAATTGAAGCCAATATTTGAAAAGCTTACTTTTGACAAGGAGACCCCAGACGATCAGGTTATTGATGAAGTGTTAAAAGCATTTTCTTTGAAAACAGATTATAACAAATTTGAATTAGCTGTTGAATTTACAGACGGAACGAAGAAAGAGTATGAGAAAATAGTACAATAGGGTCTTATGATCAGCTGATCTAATGAACAAGACGCTTCGGTTCACCGCAGCGTCTTGTTCATTTCCATTCCTTCTGTTTATTATTCTGCATGTCTCAATGCCCGGGCTAACAGGGCGGAGAAGTCTCCTCTTGTTAATCCTTTATCTGGTTGAAAACGTCCATCTTCATAGCCTTGTGTGATGCCAGCAGCTAAAATCTTTTGAATCGCTTCATAGGATGCCATCTTCTCTGCGACGTCAGGGAACGTGATCTCTGCTTTTTCTTGGAGTTCAAAAGCCCTCGCTAAGAAAATGGCCATTTGACCGCGGGAAACGGTTTGAGCAGGCTGGAATGTTTCATTTGGAAACCCGCTGATTATTCCCTGTTTATAGGCAGCTGCGATATAACCAGCTGCTTTAGAAGAAGGGCTGACATCTGTGAAAGGTGTCTTTGTTGAATTAATCGGTAATTCTAATGCCCGGCTAATCATAATGGCGGCCTCTGCTCTTGTCACTGTTTTGTTTGGCTGGAATGAGCCATCTTCAAAACCAGAAATAATGCCTCTTTCGCTTAAAAAGTGGATATCATTATAGAAGCGATGTTCTTTCGATACGTCAATGAAAGAAGCTGTGTGCTCTTTTTTGCTGATGTATGCTGAGGACATGTATCCAATTGTCTTCCCATCGGTTGTTTTAACCGGGTACCATACAAATGCATGATTGCTCGTTTGATCGTAAGTAAAAGGACCAGTAATGATTAAATTGGTGTTTTTAGATAGCTTCGTCACTACCTTTGAAGTAGTCGTATTAGGCTGTGTTCTGACATTAACGCCGTCCTTCGTAACAATGACTTGATCTTCATTTTTAAAGAAATAAGCGGAATGATGCACCGGATCGGTTAGTGTGTATTCCTTCGTTAAAAATACGATGTTTTTATCGCTTTCTGGATCATAGTTAAAATCAGACGGCTGGAAGGGGAACGAAGCTAATTTCGTGTCGTTTAAGAAACTATTTTGTTCTATTAAAGTGAACACTTTTTCTTGATAGGCATTCGTGTTTTTCTGGCCATTATGCTGGTAAACAGGGCTGTTGACAGGTTTAATCCCGTTGTAAGCCATAACAGGGAAATACCAATTTTCAATGGTTTCTCGTTGGGCATCTTTGATTACAGGAAGCTCTGTGCCTGTACGTGCATACATGTTTGAAAGAATGTCCATACCCGTTTCGATATTGTAGTGTATATCAGTTTTTAATTTCTCTTCCTCATAGGTTGGCTGATTCGTAATTTGCATGAGCCCAATGCCGCCATCTGCGGAAATGATCGCTTTTCCCTGATCATCGAATTGCTTCCAGCCGCTCTCTTGTGCAGCGACAGCCTTGGCGACTTCAGGAGGAATATTTGCCTCTAAAGCAGCATTTGTTAATAAACAGTTGATATGTTGAAAAGAAGGGTTTTTATTCGGCTGCAGCTCGCCAAACCGGGAACATTTCGATGCCCAGTCAGATTCAGCTGAAGCCTCATTGTGAAAGATTCCCGTGGCTAAACAAGTCAACACGCCTGCTTTCAATAAAAATGATTTCATTCTTTAATTCTCCTCATATGCTTAATCAAGAAACTCGTAATATAGTTTATCATGAAACAATATTTTCCAAAAGCGACTTCTTTCACATAACTCAAAAGGAGGGACATTTTTAGAAGAGAGGAGAAGGTTGGCTTGTTTCTGCTAGATTTGTAAGGGTTCCGTACGATAGGATGTTTTGTCATTATTTGCTTACGCAACATAATTGACTTTTTAACCAATAGAAATTATCATTTACTATGTTCTTTTTTTATTTCGGGTGTCAAAACTTCTAGGGATTTGATTGAATGAAGTCATATGTAGAAATATAATTATATAGATTAATAGGGGTGAAAATGTAATGAAGAACGCAACGAATAAAGGTTCTGCTTTTTTCGGTAAACCGATTATTTTTTTCTCGTTGGCAGTGGTTCTTCTGTGGATTAAAACGTATGCGGCTTATCAAGCGGAGTTTGATTTAGGGATTGATAATCTCATGCAGCAATTTCTATTGTTTATCAACCCGATAAGCTCAGCTGTGTTTTTTCTTGGCTTTGCTCTTTTTGCTAAAGCAAGAAAGTCGTTTGTATGGATCATTGTGATTGATTTTCTTTTATCATTCTTACTATATGCGAATATCGTATATTATCGTTTTTTCACTGATTTTATTACGCTGCCAACTTTGACGCAAACGGACAACGCTGGTGATTTAGGAAAAAGTATCGGTGCTTTGCTGCATCCGTATGATGTCTTGTATTTCCTTGATACGATTATTTTAGTTGTTCTTCTACTTTCAAAGTATGTTCAGCCTCAACCGGTTAAGATTCATCGACGTCAAATTTCAGCTGTCTTTTTAACATCGGTGATTCTTTTTACAGTGAACTTAGGGCTGGCGGAAGTAGATCGTCCACAATTATTGACAAGAACGTTTGACCGAAACTATCTTGTGAAATATTTAGGCATGTATAATTACACGATTTACGATACGATCCAAAGTTCAAAGGCCTCTACGCAGCGTGCTTTGGCAGACAGCAGTGATGTGACAGAAGTGGTGAACTTTACGAAGTCTATGTATGCAGCGCCAAATCCGCAATATTTCGGTAAAGCAAAAGGAATGAATGTGATTTATGTTCATTTAGAATCGCTGCAAAACTTTATCATTGATTATAAGTTGAATGGAAAAGAAGTGACGCCGTATTTAAATTCATTGGCTCATGATTCTAATACATTTTATTTTGATAACTTCTTCCACCAAACGGGACAAGGGAAGACATCTGATGCTGAGTTTATGCTTGAAAACTCATTGTTCGGATTGCCGCAAGGATCTGCTTTCTCAATGAAAGGGCATAACACGTATCAAGCAGCTCCTGCTATTTTAGGACAGCAAGGATATACGTCAGCTGTATTCCATGGCAACAAGAAGTCGTTCTGGAACCGTGATGAAATTTATAAATCATTAGGCTTTAATCAATTTTTTGATTCTAGTTATTACGATATGAACGAAGAAGATGTATTGAACTACGGATTAAAGGACAAGCCGTTCTTTAGAGAAACGATGCCGCTGCTACAAACAGTTAAGCAGCCGTTCTATGCGAAGTTTATTACGTTATCGAACCACTTCCCATTCCCGATGAATCAGGAAGAGGCAACGATTGAGCCGCACCATACAGGAGATACTTCTGTAGACGGCTACTTCCAAACGGCTAGATATTTGGATGAAGCGGTGCAGGAGTTCATGGATTCCTTAAAGAAAGCAGGGCTTTATGATAACTCAATGATTATTATGTACGGAGACCATTACGGCATTTCTGATAACCATAATAAAGCAATGTCGATCGTTACAGGGAAAGAAGTAGGTAAGTTTGAGAATGCCCAGTTACAGCGGGTGCCATTGTTTATTCACGTTCCTGGTGTCAAAGGTGGAGTGCAGCATCAATACGGCGGTCAAATTGACTTAATGCCGACTGTTCTTCACTTATTAGGAATAGATACGAAAGACTATGTTCACATGGGGACAGATTTATTTTCTCCAAACCATCAGCCAGTTGTCCCATTCCGTAACGGAGACTTTATCAGCAAGGACGTAACAGCGATTAAAGACAAGTATTACAGTACGGCTACTGGAGAAGAGCTGGAAGAAACCGATCAGATTAAAAGAGAGACTGAAATGGTCCAAAAGAAACTTCGGCTTTCAGACAAAGTTTTAAATGAAGATTTGCTGCGTTTTTATACACCAAAAGGCTTTACGCCAGTAAATCCTTCTGATTATGATTACACGCATCGTCCGGACGGAACGATGCTGAATAAGAAATAGAAGCTTAAAAAACTGCCGGGAAATGATTTTTCCCGGCAGTTTTTTTTGTGTGTGAATTTCTCAGCTGGAAGCGCTTATTTGTTATGAAAATCGGAATAAGAAATATGAGATGCTGCCCCAGGGAATATTTATATTGAATGAAAAAGCAGGAACAGCTGTATAAGGATTGAAGGAGTGGGAAACGTGGTAACATAATGGATAAAGGGGCGATGGATATGAACGGTCAATTTGCCGATGACAGTTTATCTTTGCATACAGATTTGTATCAAATTAATATGGCTTATACGTATTGGAAGGACGGCATACATGAAAGAAATGCTATATTTGATTTGTATTTCAGAAAAATGCCATTTGACAATGGGTATGCGGTATTTGCCGGCTTAGAGCGGATGGTTGATTACATAGAACAATTTCAATTTACTGATAGTGATATTGAATACCTTCATACAATCGGCAGTTATGATAAGGACTTCCTGAAGTATTTAAAACATTTGCGTTTCTCGGGGAATCTTCGTTCGATGAAGGAAGGGGAAGTAGTCTTTGCAAACGAGCCGCTCGTTCGGGTGGAAGCACCCCTTATTGAAGCTCAGCTGTTTGAAACAGCTTTGCTAAACATCATTAATTTTCAAACCTTGATTGCGACAAAGGCTGCCCGTATTAAAGCGGTATGCGGCGATGATGTGGTCATGGAATTTGGTACGCGCCGGGCTCAAGAGATGGATGCTGCGATTTGGGGAACGCGTGCAGCATATATTGCTGGATTTCACGCAACGAGCAACGTGCGTGCCGGAAAATTGTTTGGCATCCCGCCTGCAGGGACACATGCTCATTCCATGGTTCAGGCATATAAAGATGAATATGCTGCTTTTAGAAAATATGCAGAGGCCCATAAAGATTGTGTGTTTTTAGTGGACACGTACGATACACTAAAATCTGGAGTGCCGATCGCTATTCAAGTAGCAAAAGAGATGGGCAGCCGTATTCGCTTTGTTGGTATTCGGCTGGACAGCGGGGATCTTGCTTATTTATCAAAAGAAGCAAGGAAACAGCTGGATGAAGCGGGATTTCATGATACAAAAATTATTGCTTCCGGTGATCTGGATGAATACACTATTTTCAACTTAAAAGCACAAGGGGCACAAATTGATATGTGGGGGATTGGTACGAAGGTGATTACAGCTTTCGATCAGCCGGCACTCGGTGCTGTTTATAAGCTGGCGGCCATTGAAAATGAACATGCGAAAATGGAAGATACGATTAAAATTTCCGGTAATCCTGAAAAAGTATCTACGCCTGGGAAAAAGCGTGTTTATCGGATTGTTAATCGAACGAGCGGCAAATCTGAAGGCGATTATATTGTACTTGAAGGGGAGCAGCCGCAGGAACAGCAGAAAATTAAAATGTTCCATCCGGTCCATACGTATATCTCGAAATTTGTGACGAACTTTGAAGCGCGCGAATTGCATGAAGACATTTTTGTCAATGGAGAGCTCGTCTATGAGGTTCCTGTACTTTCCGACATGCGCTGGCAGCTGCAAGAAAGTCTGGACTGTTTATGGGACGAATATAAACGGATGTTAAATCCAGAAGCGTATCCAGTCGACTTGAGTGAAACATGCTGGAATAATAAAATGGAGCTTATTAAAGAAGTAAAAGAGAAAACGGAGAAAAGATTAAATGAATGGAACGCTAGGGAGGAGAAGGGTGAATGAATGAGTTTCAAAAACAAGTGATTGAAGAGTTGAAGGTTAAACCGAATATTGATCCGCAGGAAGAAATTCGGAGAAGCATTGATTTTATGAAAGAATACGCGCGCAAGCATTCTTTTTTGAGAGGGTTTGTCCTTGGCATTTCTGGCGGGCAGGACAGTACGCTGGCTGGAAAGCTGGCACAAATGGCAGTCGATGAATTGAAAGAAGAAACAGGATCGGATGAGTATAAGTTTTACGCGGTCCGTCTTCCGTACGGTGTGCAAAAAGATGAGGACGACTGCCAGGATGCTCTCGATTTTATTCAGCCTGATGAGGTGCTGGCGATCAATGTGAAAGCGGCAGTTGATGCGAGTGAGCAGGCGTTAAAAGCGGCAGGCATTGAATTAACTGATTTCGTGAAAGGGAATGAAAAAGCCCGAGAGCGGATGAAAGCCCAGTATAGCGTTGCGGCGATGAAAAGCAGTGTAGTGGTCGGGACAGATCACGCGGCGGAAGCACTTACCGGTTTTTTCACGAAATATGGGGATGGAGGATCGGACGTCGTTCCGCTTTTCCGTTTGAATAAGCGGCAAGGACGCCAGTTGTTAAAAGCATTAAATTGTCCAGAGCATTTATACATGAAGGTGCCGACAGCTGACTTAGAAGAAAACCGGCCGCTGCTCCCTGATGAAACGGCTCTCGGT
This sequence comes from Bacillus lumedeiriae, assembly GCF_044891285.1. Taxonomy (NCBI): domain Bacteria; kingdom Bacillati; phylum Bacillota; class Bacilli; order Caryophanales; family Bacillaceae; genus Bacillus; species Bacillus lumedeiriae. The sequence goes on along the minus strand of NZ_JAUIYO010000028.1, from coordinate 2,595 downwards.
GTATCCTATGACGACATCGATGACTATTTAGAAGGAAAGGAAGTGCCGGATATAGCCAGGGAACGGATTGAACATCTATTCCGAACTTCCGCACATAAGCGGCACATGCCGATTACAGTTTTTGATCACTTTTGGAAATAATAGAAAAAAACGTTCGGGAAATGACGAATGGTTTTTTACTGAATATTTAATTAACGGCAGAACAACTTGACCGCTCTTTGCGATAGATATAAAATGAGGTCAAATTAGCTCGAATAATCAGTAACACCTTCATATATTTTCGACAATATGGGTCGAAAGTTTCTACCAAATCACCGTAAATGATTGGACTATGAAGGCAGGTTCTTATTGTGAAAAACTAGAATTCTGCTTTCAGCATGGGAAGGATTCTAGTTTTTGTTGTCTACACATCGGGCAGGATCTTATCGCAAAACAGAGGAGTGGAAAGAGTGACAGGAAAATCAGAACTACATAACCAGGAAATGATTCTTGTTTTAGATTTTGGAAGTCAATATAATCAGTTAATTACCCGCCGCATTCGGGAATTTGGTGTGTATAGTGAACTTCATCCGCATACGATTACTGCTGAAGAAGTAAAAGAAATGAATCCAAAAGGAATCATCTTTTCCGGTGGGCCAAACAGCGTTTACTCTGAAAACGCGTTTCACTGTGATGAAAAGATTTTCGAACTAAATATTCCTATCCTTGGCATTTGCTACGGTATGCAGCTGATGACAAAGCATTTTGGCGGAAAAGTAGAAGCTGCTTCACATCGTGAATACGGAAAAGCGGCTATTCAAGTGAAAAATGAAACAGTGCTTTTCAAAGAACTGCCGAATGAACAAGTTGTCTGGATGAGCCACGGTGATTTGGTGACAGCAGCTCCAGCAGGCTTTTCTGTTGATGCAGTGAACCCTTCTTGTCCGATTGCGTCTATGAGCAATGAGGAGAAGAAGCTATATGCCGTACAGTTCCATCCTGAAGTAAAGCATTCTGTCTATGGAATTGAACTTTTGAAAAACTTTGTGTTTGAAGCATGCGGCTGTAAAGGCGACTGGTCAATGGAAAGTTTTATTGAAGTGGAAATGGAAAAAATCCGCCAAACAGTTGGTGACAAAAAAGTCCTATGTGCACTGAGCGGCGGTGTAGATTCTTCTGTCGTAGCTGTATTGATTCACAAAGCAATCGGGGATCAGCTCACATGTATCTTTGTTGATCATGGGCTGCTGCGTAAAGGTGAAGCAGAAAGTGTAATGGAAACATTTGCACAAGGATTTAACATGAACGTGATTAAAGTAGATGCAAAAGACCGCTTCTTAAGCAAGTTAGAAGGCGTTTCTGATCCAGAGAAAAAGCGGAAAATTATCGGCAATGAATTCATTTATGTATTTGACGATGAAGCTACAAAATTGGAAGGCATCGATTTCTTAGCGCAAGGTACACTCTATACAGATGTGATTGAAAGTGGTACGGCGACGGCTCAAACGATCAAGTCTCACCACAATGTGGGCGGTCTTCCTGAAGACATGCAATTCACATTGATTGAGCCTTTAAATACACTCTTCAAAGATGAAGTGCGGGCACTTGGAACAGAGCTTGGCATTCCAGATCATATTGTTTGGCGCCAGCCATTCCCAGGACCAGGTCTTGGTATCCGTGTTCTTGGTGCAATCAGTGAAGAGAAGCTGGAAATTGTTCGTGAATCTGATGCTATTTTACGTGAAGAAGTTAGCTTGAATGGTTTAGAGCGTGAAATTTGGCAGTACTTTACGGTACTTCCGGACATTCGCAGTGTTGGTGTCATGGGAGATGCTCGTACGTATGATTACACGATTGGTATCCGTGCTGTTACTTCTATTGATGGTATGACTTCTGACTGGGCGCGTATTCCATGGGATGTGCTTGAAAAGATTTCAACACGTATCGTCAACGAAGTACCGCACGTAAACCGTGTGGTGTATGATATTACAAGTAAGCCGCCTGCTACAATTGAGTGGGAATAAAATAGGACATCAATCAAAAGAAGAAAGAAGTGAACCTTACCTTGAAGTTTCATAAGGTGGAGGGAGCCAGAGTTTTCACAGGCTGCTATCAAGAGCCAGCGAGCGGAACGCTATATTCTTCTTTAACATTTTCGCGCTTCGAACATTTTTGTTCGAAGCGTTTTTTGAATTTCTCTGTAAAATGCTTTTAACTTTCTTCGGGAGATTTTAATAAAGCTTCGTTAAAACGGCGAAACATCAACTTGTAGAGGGTGAACAGACAAGATTAGTGAAAGGTATAACAAAGTTTAATTTTATTTTGAAAAAGTATTGACCTTATTTAAAAAGGTTGGTATATTAATAAACGTTGCTGCTGAACATAAGCAATGGCAACACACAGCGATGGTTTTGAAAAAGTTAAAAAGTGTTTGACAAGAAAGATCAGCTGTGGTAAGATGATAAAGTTGCTGTTAAAACAGCGATGAGAATTGATCTTTGAAAACTGAACAAAATACATGCCAGTAAGTTAATTCTTATTTAAAACAATTGAGCAAGTCAAACATCTTTTTGGAGAGTTTGATCCTGGCTCAGGACGAACGCTGGCGGCGTGCCT
>NZ_JAUIYO010000027.1:0-13723 GCF_044891285.1 Bacillus lumedeiriae | reverse complement strand
TCACACCCGTTCCCATACCGAACACGGAAGTTAAGCTCTTCAGCGCCGATGGTAGTTGGGGGCTTCCCCCTGTGAGAGTAGGACGCTGCCAGGCAAACGAAAAGAACAGCAGAAGCTGTTCTTTTTTAGTAGTTGTCACTTGCTGCTACACAATGTGAATAATGTCGTAAAATGACGACTAAAATTTTAATGAACTTGTTCATTCATCTTTGTATCCCTTATTTTTGCTATTTGTATATGAAGCAGGATACAATTAGTAGATGGTTTCATTTTTCATGATGGAGGGATATAAATGGAATCCATATATAACATCAATGTAACGAGTAGTAAGGGTGAAATTATTTCCCTATCAGACTTTAAGGGTCAAGTACTGCTGATCGTAAATACGGCTAGTAAGTGCGGTTTTAGAGCACAGTTTAAAGAGCTGCAAAAATTGTACGAAAAATATCAAGATCAAGGTTTTATTGTTTTGGGATTTCCTAGTGATGAATTTATGAATCAAGAATTTGACGAGCAACAAAAAACAGTCGAATTTTGTCAAATCAATTATGGTGTTACTTTTCCTATATTTAAAAAAATAAATGTAAAAGGCAAGGCGATTCATCCTTTATTCAGCTATTTAACTGCCCAGAAATCTGGTTTGTTTACAGAAGCGATTAAGTGGAATTTTACTAAATTTTTGATAAGCCGTGAAGGCATTGTCACTCATCGCTTTGCACCGAAAACATCGCCATTAAAAATGGAAAGAGAGCTTCAGCGTTTATTGTGATCAATAACAAGGAAACTGTCACGCTTATTTTTAACGAGCAAGCCTATTCAAATATTCCCCAATGAGAAACGGGATCTTATATGTTGAAATGTTTAAGAACTGTTTAATTAAAGAAAATTCTTTGCCGGGAGCAAGCTTCAACAAGTCATACCACCATTCGGTTTCGTACCTGGCAATCATACTTAAATTGTAGAGAATCGGGTAGTATATTAACAGCTCAGGGTAAAAGGCCTCCGCCGTTTTGTAACGGGAAAAAACCCATTGATTTTCTAGTATATTAAACCGGCACGGAGCGGGGGGAATACCAGTAGAAATCTTTAATAATAAGGTGTTTTTTTTACTTTGTTGGATAAGTATCCTTTCGTTTGTTTTCTGTTTAAGAAAATCAGCCAGCCGGTTCTCTGTCATCTGATAATCGTCCAAAATTTGTGTAGTCAATGAATAAAGACCAACTTCATTTTTTTTCAGAGGATGGAAAGGAAATTGCTTTGTTTGAAAAGAAAATATATAAGCCAGTTCAGGGATTTGCATGAATAGATCATTCATATTTAGTTTGAAACCCTCCAAATGTTTCACGTGAAACATTTTTTCACTGAAATGGCCAAAAAGTCCGTGACGCTGAGTTTTAACTTCATCGCTTAGAAAAGAATAGTTTTGCTTTTTCTTTTTTCTCGTTGAAAGTCCATGAGCCAATACGTGCACAGTAGCGGGATAAGCAGGATCTACAGCTAATAAACAAGCTTTGATATAATGGCTCAATCCATAAAAGGAAAGAACAGGCTGGATTTCCATAGGGGCCTGAGTGGACTGTTTTAAAAAAATATCTCCGTGTTCCAGGCTGTAGATAAACCGTGAACAATTATTATAAGCGGCTTCCTCGGCATTCGGCCAGTTAAGTGAGTAATATGTATTTTGTAAAAAACTCCTAGAATTTTCCGTATTTTGGTAAGGTAACAAAGGGGTATTTTGGTATAAAAATTGATTGTGCATAATTTCCTCCGAATATTCTAAAAAGTCTAACATATTTAACATGTCTTGACAGTATTTTGTCCAATTGATAACCTACTAATAATATTTTTGACCAGGAGGCCTATAAAATGTGGGAAAATAAGTTTTCAAAGGAAGGTTTAACGTTTGATGATGTTTTGTTAGTACCTGCTAAATCTGATATTTTACCAAAAGACGTTAGTTTGCAAACAGTATTAACAGATACATTAAAATTAAACATTCCTCTTATTAGTGCCGGCATGGATACAGTAACAGATGCACAAATGGCTATTGGAATGGCTCGTCAAGGCGGATTAGGAATCATTCATAAAAATATGAGTATAGAGCAGCAGGCCGAGCAGGTAGACAAGGTGAAACGCTCAGAAAGCGGTGTAATCACAGATCCTTTCTTTTTAACTCCTGAACATCAAGTATTTGATGCGGAGCATTTAATGGGGAAATACCGTATTTCTGGTGTACCTATTGTGAATAATGAAGAAGAGCAAAAGCTTGTCGGGATTTTAACAAATCGCGATTTGCGTTTTATTCAAGACTATTCTATTCCTATTAACGATGTGATGACAAAAGAAAACCTTGTAACGGCTCCAACTGGCACGACTTTAGAAGAGGCTGAACAAATTCTTCAAAAGTACAGAATTGAAAAACTCCCACTAGTCAATGAACAAGGTGAATTAAAAGGCTTAATTACGATCAAAGACATTGAGAAGGTCATTGAGTTCCCTAACTCAGCAAAAGACCATCAAGGCCGCCTCTTAGCTGGCGCGGCAGTCGGTGTGACGAAAGATACGATGAAACGTGTAGAAATGCTTGTGAAAGCGAATGTAGACGTCATTGTCGTCGATACAGCCCACGGACATTCAAAAGGTGTAATTGACACTGTAAAAGAGATCCGTGCTGCTTATCCAGAATTAAACATCATTGCTGGGAACGTAGCAACTGCAGAAGCGACGAAAGAATTGTTTGAAGCTGGCGCGGACATCGTAAAAGTCGGAATTGGTCCTGGTTCGATTTGTACAACTCGTGTAGTAGCTGGGGTAGGCGTGCCGCAAATTACGGCTATCTATGATTGTGCATCAGAAGCACGCAGACAAGGAAAAGCGATTATTGCTGATGGGGGCATTAAATACTCAGGCGATATCGTAAAAGCTCTTTCTGCAGGCGGACATGCTGTTATGCTTGGCAGTTTATTGGCAGGAACAAAAGAAAGCCCTGGTGAAACAGAAATTTACCAAGGACGTCAATTTAAAGTATATCGCGGCATGGGTTCTGTCGGTGCAATGGAAAAAGGATCAAAAGACCGTTACTTCCAAGAAGATGCGAAAAAGTTTGTTCCAGAAGGCATCGAAGGCCGCATCCCTTATAAAGGGCCAGTCTCTGAAACGATCTATCAGTTAGTTGGCGGATTGCGTGCCGGCATGGGGTACTGTGGAACAAAAGATCTGACAGAATTACGTGAAAATGCTCAATTTATTCGAATGACAGGTGCTGGATTAAAGGAAAGCCATCCGCATGATGTGCAAATCACAAAAGAAGCACCTAACTATTCTTTATCGTAAGCTAAAAAGCTGAGGCTGACTTATTTGAGTCAGCCTCAGCTTTTTATTTTGTAAGAAAAACTAGTCCAATTCTCGTCTATATTTTCAAAAGTTACTTATGATACAATAACGGGAGTTCGAATAAAAGTGGAGGGTTTACTAGTGAGGAATCAGATGTTTAAAAAAGGTGTTATTTTCATGCTTAGCCTGCTGCTAGCAATCAGTTTTTTACAGCCGCTGCCGCGTGTACAGGCAGAAGAGCTGGTCAATGTAAATGCTTCGGCTGCTATACTCATTGATTCAGAGAGCGGTCAAATATTGTATGAAAAAAATGCTGATGAAATGCGTGGCATTGCCAGTATGACAAAAATGATGACGGAATACTTGTTATTGGAAGCGATTAAAGAGAAAAAAGTAACTTGGGATCAGGAATACACTGTAAGCGAATATGTTTACAAAATCTCACAAGATCGCAGTTTGTCGAACGTTCCTCTTCGTTTAGGAGAAAAGTATAATGTTCGGGAATTGTATGAAGCCATGACCATTTATTCAGCTAATGCAGCGACGATTGCACTTGCTGAAACAATTGCCGGCTCTGAAGCTGAATTCGTTAAATTAATGAATAAAAAAGGTAAAGAGCTTGGGTTAGAAAAGTATAGATTTGTGAATGCTTCTGGACTGAGCAACAAAGATTTAAAAGGTATGCATCCGAAGCCAGGAACAGTGGAAGATGAAAATATGATGTCGGCAAGAACGACAGCTGAATTAGCTTTTTATTTAATAAAGGATCACCCTGAAGTGTTGAAAACGGCAAGTGTAACAAAGAAAAAGTTCCGTGAAGGCACGGATGATGAAACAAATATGGAAAACTGGAACTGGATGCTTCCTTCTTTAGTTTTTGGTTATGAAGGAATGACCGGTTTAAAAACAGGATCAACAAACTTCGCTGGTTATTGTTTTACAGGAACAGCTGAAAGAGATGGCAAAAAATTCATTAGTGTCATTATGGATGCTAAGGATGAAAAAGGTAAGGGAAGTCCTAAGGCTCGTTTTACAGAAACGAAAAAACTTCTTGATTACGGGTTTAACCAATTAGATCGACAAGAGATCATTAAGAAGGGGAAAACCGTAAAAGGATACGAAACAGCCGATGTAAGCAAGGGAAAAGAAAAGCAAGTGAAAATTCAGCCGGCACAAACCTTAGCTATATATACGGAAAAAGGTGAAAAACCGAACTATAAATTCAATTTAGTTTTAAAAGGTTCGGAAATTACTGGAGATGAAAAATTACTGGCACCAGTGAAAAAAGACAAAGTGGTTGGTTTTTTAACGTTAACTCCTCAAAATGGATCTGAATTAAAATATATTATGAATAAAAAACAGCAAGCAGCTGTGTCAATGGAAGCGGCAGAAACAGTCGATAAAGCTAACTGGTTTGTATTATCAATGAGAGCAATCGGCGGCTTCTTTGCAGGACTTTGGACAGCTGCGATAGATACGATAACTGGTTGGTTTTAATAAAAATCACCTTCTGATCTTGACAGAAGGTGATTTTTCGTGTTTATTAATATTTAGATGAAAAAATAAAATTTTTGAACTAGTAGGAAATTTCTGTGTTTTAACTAGTAAATAAACGTATATCAAAGGTACAGGGGGAGAAACAGAATGAATACAGGTACAGATCGTGTAAAACGTGGCATGGCAGAAATGCAAAAAGGCGGCGTCATTATGGACGTTGTTAACGCTGAACAGGCAAAGATCGCAGAAGAAGCAGGCGCAGTAGCCGTTATGGCTTTAGAGCGTGTTCCTTCTGATATCCGTGCAGCAGGCGGAGTAGCCCGGATGGCTGATCCAAGCATCATCGAAGAGGTGATGAATGCTGTTTCTATTCCAGTTATGGCAAAAGCGCGTATTGGTCATATCGTAGAAGCACGTGTATTGGAAGCAATGGGTGTTGATTATATTGATGAAAGTGAAGTTTTAACTCCGGCTGATGAAGAGTTTCATTTATTAAAAAGCGACTATACAGTACCATTTGTTTGCGGATGCCGTGATTTAGGCGAAGCAGCCCGCCGAATTGGTGAAGGAGCTGCTATGTTAAGAACAAAAGGGGAGCCGGGAACAGGAAACATCGTTGAAGCGGTTCGTCACATCCGTAAAGTAAATGCACAAATACGCAAAGTTGTGAGCATGAATAAAGATGAATTGATGACAGAGGCGAAATTACTTGGAGCATCGTTCGAATTGCTTCTGCAAATCAAACAAGAAGGCCGTCTGCCGGTCGTAAACTTTGCAGCGGGCGGTGTCGCTACTCCAGCAGATGCGGCGCTTATGATGCAGCTTGGAGCAGATGGCGTATTCGTTGGATCGGGAATTTTTAAATCTGATAACCCAGCGAAGTTTGCTAAAGCAATCGTGGAAGCAACGACTCATTACCAAGACTACAAACTAATTGCTGAGCTTTCAAAAGATCTTGGCACAGCGATGAAAGGGATCGAAATCTCTACATTAACACCAGCAGACCGCATGCAAGAGCGCGGCTGGTAATAAAAGGAGCGGATCGTATGGTGAAAATCGGAGTATTAGGACTGCAGGGAGCCGTTCGCGAACATATCCGCTCAATTGAAGCATCAGGCGCTGAGGGCGTTGTTGTGAAAAAAGTGGAGCAGCTTGAAGATCTTGATGGATTAATTCTTCCCGGCGGTGAGAGTACAACGATGCGCAGGCTTGTTGATATATATGGGTTTATGGAACCGCTCAGAGCGTTTGGGCGTGAAGGAAAGCCGATGTTTGGAACTTGCGCGGGATTGATTATGCTGGCCAATAACATTGTCGGTTACGATGAACCTCATATTGGACTAATGGATCTTACGGTTGAACGCAACTCGTTTGGACGGCAAAAAGAAAGCTTTGAAGCGGACTTGCCAATCAAAGGGATGGCTGATTCATACACAGCTGTTTTCATTCGTGCCCCTCACATCGTTTCAGTCGGTGCGGAAACAGAGATTCTCGCTGAGTATGAAGGCCGGATTGTAGCAGCAAGGGATCGGAATTTCTTGGGATGCTCTTTCCACCCAGAGCTGACGGATGATCATAGATTGACTCAGTACTTTGTAGAAATGGTCAAGCAAGCTAAACAAGTGCTTGTATAAAAGAAGCGCGGAAAGGGTAGCTTTTCCGCGTTTTATTATGGGATACTTGCACCGGATAAAAGAATGTAGTACATTAATTTATATCATTTTTATACAAAAATCGATGACAGGAAATAGTAGCAAGTGGTCGTTCGATCAGAGAGCCGGTGGATGGTGCGAACCGGAGGAAGATCCTTGTGAATCCGTCCTTGAGAGAAGTGCTGAACGATTTTTCTAGTAAGCATTTACGGTGAAAACCGTTATCTTTTCGAGTGGGAAGCGATAGGCTTTCAACTAGGGTGGCAACGCGGGTACAACTCGTCCCTTTTTTGGGGACGGGTTTTTTGTATGCAAAAAATGAAAAGGAGGAAGTCATATGTTAGACATTAAATTGTTACGCAGTCATTTTGAAGAAGTGAAAAACCGCTTACAGCATCGAGGTGAGGATTTATCTGCCTTCGATAACTTTGAACAGTTAGACCAGAAGCGCCGTGAACTGCTTGTAGAGACAGAAGAGTTAAAAGGGAAAAGAAACAGTGTATCTCAACAAGTTGCTCAATTAAAGCGTGAAAAACAAGATGCGGATCATTTAATTAAAGAAATGCGTGAAGTGGGCGACCGCATTAAAGAGCTGGATGGACAGTTAAATCAAGTCGAAGAGGAATTAGAGCAGCTGCTAATGACAATGCCGAATATTCCGCATGAAAGCGTTCCAGTTGGTGAAACGGAAGATGATAACATCGAACATCGTACGTGGGGAGAAGTGCCGCAATTTGATTTTGAAGTGAAACCCCATTGGGAAATCGCTGATGAACTCGACATTCTTGATTTCGAAAGAGCAGGGAAAGTAACGGGAAGCCGTTTCGTTTTCTATAAAGGAATGGGAGCTAAATTAGAACGGGCTCTTATTAGCTTTATGCTTGATTTGCATACGGAAGAGCACGGCTATACAGAAATGCTTCCGCCTTACTTAGTGAATAGAACGAGTTTGACGGGAACAGGACAGCTGCCGAAGTTTGAAGAAGATGCATTCTTAATTGAAAAAGAAGACTATTTCCTTATTCCGACATCAGAAGTACCGGTAACAAATTATCATCGTGACGAAATTCTTGATGGTAACGTCCTCCCTATTGCTTATACAGCATATAGCACGAACTTTCGCTCTGAAGCAGGTTCTGCCGGCCGGGACACGCGCGGGCTTATTCGTCAGCATCAGTTCAATAAAGTGGAGCTTGTCCGCTTCGTAAAACCGGAAGAATCTTATGAAGAGCTTGAAAAACTGACAGGCCATGCTGAAAAAGTATTGCAGCTGTTAAACCTTCCGTATCGCGTCATGAGCATGTGTACAGGTGACCTTGGCTTTACAGCGGCCAAAAAGTACGACATTGAAGTATGGATTCCAACTCAAGGGACGTATCGGGAAATCTCTTCTTGCAGTAACTTTGAAGCCTTTCAAGCGCGTCGTGCGAACATTCGTTTCCGTCGCGAGAAAAACAGCAAACCGGAACATGTGCATACATTAAATGGTTCTGGACTTGCCATTGGCCGTACTGTTGCCGCTATTCTGGAAAACTATCAGCAGGAGGATGGCAGTGTCCTTATTCCAGAAGTTCTTCGCCCTTACATGAGAGGGAAGGAGAGAATTTCAAATTAATCGCTGAAGAAGCTGCTCGAAGGTGTCTGGCCCAGCCTGCAATATAGAGGTTGCGAGGCTGGGCACTTTTGTTTGTTTCTTTTTAAAGAACGATATTGACATGAAAGAGAAGGGTATGATAAATTAATCTTTGTCGATAAGGAGGAATACCCAAGTCTGGCTGAAGGGATCGGTCTTGAAAACCGACAGGCGGGTTAAACCGCGCGGGGGTTCGAATCCCTCTTCCTCCGCCATTATTGATAACAAGCGCATATAAATTGGAGATTATAAGAAAGATCCGCTGCTTAAAGCAGCGGATCTTTGTGTGTATGCTGAATATATGGGAAGATACGTAAATGACCGCCTTCAGTTCTGAAAGCGGCATTTCTTTTAAGGAACATCATGTGTAATTTTTAGGCTATGTTAATGACGAGGATTGATTGGAGAGGAAGGCACGAGAACCCCCCAGCGTAAATCAACAGCGGGGTTAGCGAAGCCAATTTTTCATAAATTGCTCGATTTTCATTGTGTCAGCGCGAAGTATAGTTCTCATCATTTCTAGTGCGTAATGGTTATCTTTTTCTGTTTCGGAAGCGATGCCATCTTGGGGGACATAAATATGAAACTCTCTCATATATGCATCGTTTGCGGTGAAAAAGACACAAATATTTCCCGCAATTCCCGTAATAATAACGGAGTCAACGCCGAGTTCATGAAGCAGAGTATTTAATGCTGTTCCATAAAAACCAGAATGCTTTGGCTTAATTAAAAAGTAGTCATCAGAATCCGGTTTCATTTGTTGTATAATAGGAGCGCTCCGTTCATTGGCAGCATGATCAATGATTGTATATAAGTCAGCTTTCCACAAGCTGTAATGGTCGTTTATATAAATGATTGGAATTTGCTGCTCTCTGCAAAATTTTTTTAATTTTAATAATGAAGGACAAATATTCAATGTATGTTTTGCAAGCAGCTCCCCTTTTGGAAAATTAAAATCGTTGATGAGGTCAATCATTAATAAGGCATATCTTCTATTTACATTTGACATATGTATAGCCTCCTTCTTATTCCTATCCTCATTTTTACCCCATTTTGTTTAAAAGGAGCCGGATCAATGAAAAAAAATAATGAATTCTATATGAAATGTGCGATTGCAGAAGCGAAAAAAGCCGGTGATCTTGGAGAAGTACCGATTGGCGCTGTCGTTGTTTTAGATGGAGAAATTATTGCTGCTGCTCATAATTTGCGGGAAACGACACAAAACGCTATCACGCATGCTGAACTTTTAGCGATAGAAAAGGCATGCGAAACAATAGGCTCTTGGCGGCTGGAAAGAGCTCAGCTGTATGTGACGCTTGAACCTTGTCCAATGTGCAGCGGCGCGATTATTTTATCGCGGATTGAACGGGTCATTTATGGAGCGAAAGACCCGAAGGCGGGTTGTGTTGGTACATTGATGAATTTATTAGAAGACAGCCGATTTAATCATCAGAGCGAAGTAGTTTCAGGCGTCCTTGAAGAGGAGTGCGGCCAGCTGCTGTCTGATTTTTTTCGGGAAATCCGTGAGCGGAAGAAGGCAGAGAAACAAAGAATGAAAGAACAGCTGATGATAGACAGTGAAGAGTAGATGTTGCTTTTTTCTTTCTAATGGAGTATAATTTGTTTTGTGTCAACGGAAACAATGATGTTGTTTTTGACACACTAATTATATGGTATCAATTTTGCCGTGCTAGGTGGGGAGGTAGCGGTGCCCTGTACCCGCAATCCGCTCTAGCGGGACTGAATTCCTTCCCGAGGCTTTCTATACTGTAGGGTCTGCCTTAAGTAAGTGGTGTTGACATTCGGGTCCTGCGCAATGGGAACCCATGAACCATGTCAGGTCCGGAAGGAAGCAGCATTAAGTGGACTCTCCCATGTGCCGCAGGGTAGCCTGAATCGAGCTAACTGCTTAAGTAACGCTTATGGTTAGAAGTCGACGGAAGGTGCACGGCAGTTAAATATGAAATGAACAACTCATCCACTTTGGGTGAGTTTTTTTATTAGAACTTTGAAAAAGTAAATCTTCATGATGTATAATACAATTAGAAAAAATTCGGAAAAATGGAGGGGGAAACATGAGCTATCAGGCATTATATCGTGTGTGGCGACCGCAAAATTTTATTGATGTTGTCGGCCAGGAACACATTACTAAAACGTTGCAAAATGCCCTCCTTCAACAAAAAATATCCCATGCTTATCTGTTTTCCGGGCCTCGAGGAACGGGGAAAACGAGTGCGGCAAAGATTTTAGCCAAAGCGGTGAATTGTGAGAAGGCACCGTCAGCAGAACCCTGTAATGAATGTGCTTCATGTCGGGGGATTACGGATGGATCGATTCAAGATGTCATCGAAATAGATGCGGCTTCTAACAATGGGGTGGATGAAATTCGTGACATCCGCGATAAAGTGAAATATGCACCGAGTGCGGTGAAATATAAAGTGTATATTATCGATGAAGTACATATGCTTTCTACGGGGGCTTTTAACGCCTTGTTGAAAACGCTGGAAGAGCCGCCGAAGCATGTTATTTTCATCTTAGCAACAACCGAGCCTCACAAAATACCTTTAACGATTATTTCCAGATGTCAGCGGTTTGACTTTAAACGAATTACTTCACAGGCGATTGTCCGCCGCATGGAGCTAATTATGCAAGAGAGCGGCTTGGCATATGATGAACAGGCGCTGCTCATTATTTCTAGGGCGGCAGAAGGGGGCATGCGGGATGCATTAAGCCTTCTTGATCAGGCCTTGTCTTATAGCGATCATCATTTAACAGAGGAAGATGCGTTAACGGTGACAGGAGCGATTGGCCAGGAAATGCTGAATAAGCTTGCTGAAGCGGTATTAGAGAAAGATGCTGCAGCTGTGCTGGCCATTTTAGAAAAGTTATTGATGCAAGGAAAAGATCCTGCTCGTTTTGCGGAAGATTTCGTGTTATATTTTCGTGACATGCTGCTATATAAGACAGCCCCTAACCTGGAGGAATCGCTCGAACGGGTGATGGTTGACGAGGCGTTTGTTTCCGTTGCGAAAAAAATAGAGCTCGAACAAATATATGATTATATTTACATACTGAATCAAACGCAGCAGGAAATGAAGTTCAGTAATCATGCGAGAATTTATATGGAAGTGGCCCTTGTCAAAATGTGTCAGCCTCGCATTTCTCAAGTGTCTGCGGATATACCGGCAGTCCAGCAATTAATCGGCCGGATTGAGTTGCTTGAGAAAGAAATCCAGCAATTAAGAAGTCAGCCGGTACAGCCGGGGGAGAAGATGGAAGCGCAAGGAACCGCTAAACGTCCAAATCGTTCGTCAAGAGGATTTAAGGCCCCCGTTGCAAAGATTGAAAACGTGCTTTCTGAAGCAACGAAACAGGATATTCAGCTCATTAAAAGCCGATGGGGGGAAATGCTCGACATTCTTAATCAGAGGCAAATGCGCTCACAGGCGGCTTTATTAAATGATGCTGAGCCTGTGGCTGCCTCTAAGGATGCTTTCGTGTTAAAGTTTAAATACGAAATTCACTGCCAGATGGCGACCGAAAACAAACATTTCATGGATTCTATTTCTTCCATACTTCATGAATTGATCCAGGCCGCCTATCAAGTGATTTGTGTACCTGAAGAGGTGTGGCTTACTATTAGGCAGAATTTCATTAAGACACAGAAAACAGACGGCAGTGAACAGGAGAGCGGGCAGGAGGAAGACCCTTTTATTGCCGAAGCGTTAAAGCTAGTAGGAGAGGAACTGCTCGAAATTAAAGACTAACAATTGGAGGATGATTGATATGCGTGGAATGGGAAATATGCAAAATATGATGAAACAAATGCAAAAAATGCAAAAGAAAATGGCTGAAGCGCAAGAAGCCCTTTCTGAAAAGGAATTTGAAGGAACAGCAGGCGGGGGAATGGTGACGATTAAAATGTCGGGCCAAAAAGAAGTATTAGATGTTGTAATTAAAGAAGAAGCAGTGGATCCTGATGATGTGGAAATGCTCCAAGACTTAGTACTTGCAGCCACAAATGACGCTCTGAAAAAAGTGGATGAAGAAACGAATAAGACGATGGGCCAATTTACAAAAGGGATGAACCTGCCTTTCTAGGAGGTTATGCTAACAATGTACTATCCTGAACCGATAACAAAGCTGATCGACAGCTTTATGAAACTGCCAGGCATCGGGCCGAAGACAGCGGCTCGTCTGGCGTTTTTTGTATTAGATATGAAGGAAGAGGATGTCCTCGACTTTGCTAAAGCTCTCGTAAATGCCAAAAGAGATCTGACCTACTGTTCGGTATGCGGGCATATTACCGATAAGGACCCTTGTGCCATTTGTGAGGATGAACGACGTGACCGCAGCGTTGTCTGTGTTGTTCAAGACCCAAAAGACGTGATCGCTATGGAGAAAATGAAAGAATACAATGGACTATATCACGTACTAAATGGGGCTATCTCTCCTATGGAAGGGATTGGTCCGGAAGATATTAATGTGCCCGATCTGTTGAAGAGATTACAAGATGAAACGATTGGTGAGGTCATCTTGGCTACAAACCCGAACATTGAAGGGGAAGCAACTGCTATGTATATTTCCCGCCTATTAAAACCATCTGGTATCCGTGTTACCCGCATTGCGCATGGTCTGCCAGTCGGCGGTGACTTGGAATATGCTGATGAGGTCACTCTGTCAAAAGCACTCGAAGGCAGAAGGGAAGTATAGGAAAGATGTTTTTTCGGAAAAAAGCCAAACTAAATGCAGACTATAATGAACAATTGATTCATTTGTTAGAGCAGTCAAGGCGGGAATGGTTTAAATACCGGGAATTGCTGCGTTTGAGTTTCGAACCGAACGAAGAACTAGCTGCCCAAACAAAAATGTATGAAGCCAGGTATTTCTTTTTATTTAGAGAAGCGAGAAAGAGAAACATCAGCATAAAACAATAATTCCGCTCATATTCTTGAAATGTGGACAAACTTCATTAAAAGAATAGGAGAGAAACGATGTGTATATTGCTGGGGGTGCGATTCTTTTTATTTTGTTGATTAGTCTTCTGGCGAGTATCTCATCACCTGCATCACCGCTAAAATTAACAGGGATTGTTTTTGTGAAGCTGGCAGCAGGAGCATGCTTTCTTTTTCTCCTAAATTCATTCAGCGGGGATTATGGACTGCATGTGCCAATCAATATTGTTACCTCTGCTGTTGCTGGTATTCTTGGTATCGCAGGTGTAGCAGCTCTAGCTATTATTCAGTTATGGATTATTGGATGAAGCAGCATGGCTTAAGCTATGCTGCTTTTTGATGTGTTTTTTTTAAAAAAAGTGTTGACGAACTCTTGTACACTTGGTATATTAAATAACGTTGTTGCTGAAAGAACTATATAGGCAATAAGAAATATTAAAAAAAGTTGTTGACTTTTAAATAACAACTTGGTATGATAATAAAGTCGCTTAGGTGCGGCGGTCGAACATTGAAAACTGAACAAAAAACATGCCAGTAAGTTAATTCTTATTTAAAACAATTGAGCAAGTCAAACATCTTTTTGGAGAGTTTGATCCTGGCTCAGGACGAACGCTGGCGGCGTGCCTAATACATGCAAGTCGAGCGGACTTGAC